>NZ_JBBOZU010000003.1:0-6344 GCF_038008785.1 Bacillus sp. FSL R5-0659 | reverse complement strand
ATCTCTCTTAAACGCAAGACATTCCGCACAATCACATACTTTCTCTGCCTTTTTTCCGTAGTAAGGCGCACCGGTACGCTTTTCAAGTCCTTCATAATGAGCCGCCATAAGTGACGATCTCACCTTTTTCCCTCGCCAATCCCGCTTTTTACCTGTTGCGGTTTTGTCCTCAAGGATGCTATAATTCGATTCAGATGAATACAAAGTGAAAAACCCCTTCTGACGCTAGTTCTCTAGCACTCTATTATTTTTGCTCGACACTTAAATAATAGCAGACGGGGTTTTTCACTGTCAAATTACCCTCAAACCCTTGACAATACTGGATTGATCGTACTTTTTGAAAATCTCATTGTTTCTATATGTATCAAGATAAGAAAAGACACGATTCTGACTCCGTCAAAATCGCCCAAAAAGCTGGCGGAACCGCCATCTTTTTAAAAGATCAAAACCCAAAAACCTAAAAGACCAAAGACTAAACCAAATTTCCCCGCAGGGGGAGATTTTTTTTTGATTTTTTGCCCATGCTGCTCAACAAAAAAACAGACCCAAAAGGTCTGTCACTTTTCATGTACCAAATCGAATAAGACTCATCATCATGTAGCCTTTCTTGAAGCAACTGACACATTTGAATCTTGTTGGATTACAAAAGAAGAACCACTAACGATTAATAAACTAGCACAAACAATTGAAAGCAGTAAGGCATTAAATTTCATACAAGAACTCGCCCCTCCGAATTTGTTTTTGAGCATAGATCATTTTGTTGTAAAAATATACAGAATCATCCATATGCCCAAGTTCAGTATAAAATTCAGCAGACACAAGCGCCAGTTCTTCTAAATATGGATAGCCTCGAATATCGTCAAGTTCTTCTAAAGCATCCGCAACAACAGTCGGTTGAGCCCCCTCCAAATAAAGAGCCTTCAGCACATTTAACAAATTCATGAAAAACCAATCATTGAACCTTTCGGCACTTTCAACACCCAACTCAAAATAGTGTTTTCCCGATTCATGCTCCTTTTTCTTGAAATGCAGTAAAGCCAACTCATAATAAATCTGTGTAAGTTCTTTAGCTCCAGACTCTTTAGCTTGATCAACAGCTTTGATCAAAAAATAAAGCGCTCTGTCCTGATCCCCCATATTTTTATAAGAATCACCGAGGTTAAGCAACGCTTTAGCAAGCATATACTTGTTGCCTAAATTCCTGGCCGACTCTTCCGCTTCTTTTAGATGGGGTATCGCTTTTTCATGCGTACATAAATCATCATAATTTCCTGCAATGACAAAACGACATTGAATCACCTTGATTTCATACATCCCGTTGGCTTTATGAGCTTTATAAGCATGATACGCCTGCTCGATATAATACATAGACAAATGCGTTTGCTTCATGTGATAAAAAATCTCTGACATCTTATAGTAAAATTCAGCCCGTTCAAGCTCATCAGCTACTTTATCCAGCTTCTTTTCTGCATGTCTATAAAAAGCAATGGCTTTTATGTACTCGCCCTTAGAGAATTCATACATCCCTTTAAAAAAGTGAACGTAGTATTCCATGATACCCGTCAACTTTTTACCTTCACCTTCAACAGCTCGCAAATAATCAGCTTTGTTCACTTGATTTTGAGAAGGATTTACATACTCAAGCATCTGCTCATGACGAAAGTCCATCAACTGAAAATAGAGAACAGCTTGTTCATCTTCTTCCATCACATCTAATTCGCGTTTAATCTCATCACGAAGCATTTCCGCATCTGTTACATTCAATTTTTTGATATGCCGATACCACTCATTAATCTTCTGTCCGACCACAGCAGCAGGAATACTCTCCATCCCATCTCTCTCCTTCGACATCCCTTTTTATGTTAAATGCTAGCATAATTTGTACGTTATAAAATCCATTCTAGTTCCAATTTTGAAAATTTTCGGTATCTCGCAACCGTTTTTGAATTTTGCTCGGTATCTCGCCATCAAGTTTTAGGAATCATGACAGCAGACAAAACGAAAAAACGCATTTAAAGCCCTTATAAGCGTTTTTAACCCATTCCCCTATTTCAATTACCTGAACAAAAATAAAAGCGCTCAGAATCGAATCTGAACGCTCTCAACGGCATTTTTGAAATGCACGACATGTTTTTTTATACGTTTTATTTTTCATCTTACATTACTACCCCCCTGTTAGAGTGAGGGGGTTCCAGTTGGCTACGGTGCTTCGCTTTTCGTTGCCACTCGACGACTGTCGTCGTCTTCCGCTACGCACCTGCGCCTGTTACTCTATTCTATCACTTTATAAGCCAATTCAAGAGCTTTTCTCTCAAACTCCTCATCTGTGATCTGACCCGATGCATGCTGCCATAATAATTCTTCCTCGTCAGCTGTAAGATAAATTCCTTCAATGGCGTGTGTTGCCTTCGCATATCTCATGCCTTTTTCAAAACGCTCTCTTGTCATTTTCATCATCGGACCGCCTTTCTTGGGCTCTGCCCAAACCCGCCAACGCTAGCACGTTGGATGGCAAATATTCAAACCCCCTACCCCCGATCTTCGGGGGATGCCCCTTCGGCAGGCGCAAACAAACGGGGTTTGTTTGAATAACAGGCTTTTGGGTGCAGTGAATGAGTCAACTCCTTAATGCTCACTTCGTTCCGCTTACCGTTGACTCATGCTTTATTTTTCGTTTTTTAAAAGGTTTTTATTTCTGCTGCTATATTAACAACGAAGAACAATATTACACAGAAAGGAATGAACAAAATGGAACTGGAAACAAAAAATTTCAAGTTGCGAATCGATGCAGCAGTAATCATTTTAAATGTCTTTATTGGCATCTCTTATTTTATTTAAACTGATAGGGCTTTTCTGCCCTATCTTTCCATCTCCATATCATTACTTTTCTTGGCTGTTCGAGCATTCTGTTTTCTCTCGTTTTCTTCACTGATAAATTTGTTTGCTCCAGGGGCTTCATCCTTATGATCAAAGTATTTTTCAGTGATCTTCATGTTCATTTTGGTGAGTATATGAGCTTTTGCATAACCAAGCAAAGCTCTATACTCTTTTTGCTTTTCTCCGAAAAAGGTCAAGAAAGCACTGATTGAACGCTTTAAGAAGCGATTCTCTGTTTCAAGTTCTTTCTTTTCAGCTTTCAAGCTCCTGTTTTCGCTTTTCAAACGATCATTCTCTTTAGACAACTCTTTTGTTCGACTTCGTTCACGTACCAATTCAGTCTCTAAGCTCTTATTGTCCCTTTTGAACACTTCACCGGCTCTGGCGATCTTTTGCAACTGTTCAAAATCTTCTTTACTCATTTGAACAGTTTTAGCCTTTAGTAAGCCGCCCTTCTCTTTCACTTCGATCTGATCGACTGCCTGCGCTTCAAATGCTGTCTTTTTTAAATCATCTAGCCGCCCCGAAATTTGCGCAGCTGCTTTTTCATGATCTAACTTTTGTTGCTCCAGTTCTTTGATCTCCTCTTTCAAGGCTTCACGTTTAAACTTGTTCATTTCAAGATATTTTTTATCTGAAGGCTCGCCGCGCAGCAAGCCAAACTTTTCGTTATGCTTCCCGATCGCTTCCTGCAGCTGCTTCATTTCAACTTTGTTGAAAATCTGCTTCGCAGATAGCTTTTTCTCCTTCGTGATCGGAACAAGCCCCACATGCATATGAGGCGTTTTTTCGTCCTTATGTACTGACGCATACATCACGTGCTCTTTTCCGTAACGCTCCTGAAGAAATGCCAGGTTCGATTTGAAGAATTCCTTTTCTCTCTCTGGAGAGAGCTTTTCGAAGAATTCGGGACTTGCCGAGATCATGAACGAACAGCACCTAACCGCATCTTTTCGAATGGCCCGTTTCGTCTCCACATTCTTCTCGATATGTTCGTTGATGAGTGCCTTATAATCCACTCGCTGATCATGCAATAAATCATAATTCAGATGCGCCCGATTTCGATCAATATCCGGGTTCGTGTGGCTTTCTTTTTCCCTCTGATTATGTATCTGTAGACCCTTTATATCCGCACTCTTAAACTTCCGCATATTACAGATAATGAAGCCCATTTTTCTCCGTCACGCCCTTCCCACCGGCAACAACTTTCTCTCTCAATTTTACCACATTTTCCGGCGACACTTCCATGTAAAGTATAGCCCGCTATACTTTACTCCGTAAAGTGCGGTCTCTGCCGAGGGCTACGACAGTCGCTTTCGCTCCTTCTGATCAGCTCCGCTGATAGGAAAAATCGCCGAAGAAGTCGGCTATTATTTTTCCTAAATTCAAGACCTCGGACGCTGTCCGAACCAGTCGGGGAAATCTTCCCCGAACCCCATAAAAAAGAAGCAGGCTTTATTCGCCTACTTCTTCTTCAAACCACAATGCAAAGAGCATCAAACCACAAATAATCATTGCCCCTAAATCCATCACATGAATTTCAATGGTCATCATGTTCACCTCCACAGTGAACGGATTCTACCACAGAAATTTTCATCAAAACGAAGCTCTAAAAAATAAAAAAAATGATTGCGGTCACCGCAACCAAAAAAGAAATTTTCCAATGAATTCCCAACGCTAAATAATTCAATGTTAGGATGAAAATATACCCAAAAAAAGGAGTGATTTCTATAGATCAATTCTACAAAAACGGTGGTTTATAGTAAGCCAAAACGATACCAATTATAGCTTCAATAAGTGAGATCACTATGATGATCAAATGATTAATAGGGCGATCTTTAGTAATTAGTTTCTGACCTAAATAATTCAGTAGATAGAAAACCAAAAACATTATTAAAACCGTATAAATAACAGCTAGCATACACAATACACCGTCCCTTATTTGTGGTTGTTTAACCAAATTTTGTAACCGTTTGTAATACTATCATTTCAGGAGGATTTGAACAATATGACTACAAAACTATCAAAAAAATCAATCAGCTCAACTGTTTTAATGGGACTTGCTGCGATCACTTTATCTTTAGGAATATATGCTCCAGATGCGAAAGCAACACAAAATGAACCTGTAGCACATCTGAAAGAAGTTGAAAGAATCAACGACAAACTAGATCAACTAACTGATAAAGCAAACTCTCAACTAAAAAAAGGATTAGATAACGTTGTAGTACAAGAACCTCTCAACGTACAGGGAGACAAACTTGAACTGTCTATGAACGTTGAAGACATTTCAACAAAAGCAGTACAACAAAAAAAATTCAATGCAAAGGTCAAAAATACCACTCCTGTTTTTGGTTTTGCTCATGAAGTAAGTGGTAAATTCACTTATGAAAAAGGCAAACTGAAAAGCAGCAGTTATGATGCTTATTTAACTGGTGTCTTTTATTCAAAATCTCACTCAACAAAACAACACAAACTAGACCCTAGCGTTTGGGAAATTCGCAGTAGAGGAACTTTCAAGGCACTGAAATACACACCTGTTGAATACTCTTCTCGTGTTGACGTAGGACTTTACGGCAGTGGAGATTATAGAGTTCTAAAAGCAAAAATCAACTAATCCATACAAAAAAGCAGGCTCTAGTCAGCCTGCTTTTCTATGTGATTATGTAATTCTTGATGCCTACATGCCAATGTGCCATGACTTCAAACGTCTCATTGGCTACCTCATCATCATCTTCTTCAATTCTGATCAGATCTCCATCTTCCGCATCCGTCAAATTCAGTTCCTTATGAATATCCTTCAAGATCCCGCCGTACCCGATCAACCGCCTGGCACTTAATGCATCATCCAAATAATAGACCGTATCCAAATTTTCCTCGGTCACTTCATTGCCACGTATGACATCCGTATCCTTCACAGGATACTTCGAGATTTCAAGAATGGCTTTTTGTTCTTCCATTGCTTCGCGGACTTCTTTTTCAATCGCTTCCGCATCGATTCCCTTTTTTCCTTTGACCCGCTGCACATGCACAATCGGTGTGTAATCCAATTTCATGGCACGCTTCCAAAGGCTTGTCCATTCTTTTTGATTAATATAGTTTTTACCAAAGTAACCAGTACGAACAGGAATCAACACATGAAAATGCGGATGATATGTATTTTCTTCATGATTTTTCGTGATCTCTAAAGCTCTGAAATATCCACGCACCGCAGAATCTACTTTCTTATATTTCATCAATCTATTAAAGCCTTTCATCATATCCGAAATGGTCTGTTTCAGAGCATCACCTTCGACATTACGGACTGTCAACGTGAGGAATATCCATGCTGGCTTATATTGCCGATTGGCTTCTTCAACGATCAATTTGTTGTGATAAGCAATTTTCAATGACCTTCGCCACGCACACATAGGGCATAACCTCACTTTACAAAAATAGGCTTGATATAATCGTAGTCTGCCCGTTTCTCG
>NZ_JBBOZU010000002.1:0-6389 GCF_038008785.1 Bacillus sp. FSL R5-0659 | reverse complement strand
TCTTTTAGGTTTTTGGGTTTTGATCTTTTAAAAAGATGGCGGTTTCGCCAGCTTTTTGGGCGATTTTGACGGAGTCAGAATCGTGTCTTTTCTTATCTTGATACATATAGAAACATTGAGATTTTAAAAAAGTACGATAGATTCAGTGGTGTCAAGGGTTTGAAAGCACTTTGACAAGTCAAAACTCCCTCTGCTATTATTTAATTGTCGAGAAAAAATAATAGAGTGCTAGAGAACTAGCGACAGAAGGAGTTTTTTGACTTTGTCATATTTAGATGAATCAAATTATAGCATCCTTGACGATAAAACCGCAACAGGTAAAAAGCGGGATTGGAGAGGAAAAAAGATGAGATCGTCGCTTGTGGCGGCTCATTATGAAGGACTTGAAAAGCGTACCGGTGCACCTTATTACGGAAAAAAAGCTGAAAAAGTATGTAATTGTGCAGAGTGTCTTGTGTTTAGAAGAGATATTGAAACGGGCAGGCTACGATTATCAAATGCTTATTTCTGTAAAGTGAGGTTATGCTCGATGTGTGCGTGGCGACGATCGCTAAAAATTGCGAGTCATAATAAATTGATCGTGGAAGAAGCGAACAGACAGTATAAGCCTTCATGGATATTCCTCACATTGACAGTGAAAAACGTTGAGGGCGATGATCTGAAACAGACCATTTCGGATATGATGAAAGGCTTTAATAGATTGATGAAGTATAAAAAAGTGGACTCTTCTGTACTCGGTTATTTCAGAGCTTTAGAGATTACAAAAAATCATGAAGAGAATACATATCACCCTCATTTTCATGTGTTGATTCCTGTAAAGAAAAGCTATTTTAGAGGGCAATCGTATATTAAACAAGCGGAGTGGACAAGCCTTTGGAAGCGTGCAATGAAATTGGACTACACACCAATTGTGCATGTGCAGCGGGTCAAAGGAAAAAAGGGAATTGATGCGGAAGCGATTGAACAAGAAGTGCGTAGAGAGATGGAAGAACAAAAGGCTATTCTTGAAATCTCGAAGTATCCTGTTAAGGATACGGATATCATACGTGGGAATGAAGTGACCGAGGAAAATCTTGATACGGTCTATTATTTGGATGATGCGTTAAATGCCAGGCGGTTGATCGGGTACGGCGGGATCTTGAAAGATATTCATAAGGAACTGAATTTGACGGATGCCGAGGACGGCGATCTTGTTCGGATTGAAGAAGATGATGATGAGGTAGCCAATGAGACGTTTGAAGTCATGGCACGTTGGCATGTTGGCATCAAGAATTACATAATCAGTTAGAAAAGCAGGCTCTTACTGGAGCCTGCTTTTTTTATGTAATGTGAGTACGACCCCATCCCCTATAATATGGGGTCTTAATAATTGCTATCAAACTAGTACAAACCTTTGTGGCTCTAGGCGTTAACCCTAAACACAAAATGGCTGATTTGTGTTTCCTATTTTCACAGTGCTGTTACTTTAGCCATTTTTAGCTTTATACGTATATTTGATTCCGAAGTACGCAACAGCAAGTAGGAAAACTGTTAACCAAACCATTTTGAGGTTAACCATGAATACCACTGATGCGACTAATATCAGTATTGTGAAATCGAGTTTTTTCTCTATTTTTTTATGTAAAAGGACAAAGACTATTAAAAATATAGCTGTTACTAGTACCGGTAAATTTATGATTATTTCAGTCATATTCAATCCTCCTTTTATATTAAATTTTACTACGAATTAAAGGAGCAAAGAATAGGTTTGATGACCTCGAAACCTGTGTGGGACTTTTGATTTTAGAAGGCTGATTTTTGTAACAAAAGCTATTCATGACAGGGTGTTTTCTGCCTTTGAGGAGTTTTATCTCATTTTGGAAAATTCGATTGTTGACCTCCGAGGACTTATGTAAAATTCCTTACGATAGTAAAATATTGTTAGGGAGGAATTATTTTGAAAATGAAGTCTATGGTTAAAGGTGTTCTATCTCTTATCGTGGCAAGTTTATTGATTGCTACAATTGCGCCAGAGGTTCGTGCTGAAACAAAAGTTCAAGAAACACCGGTTTTCGTTACTAAGGTTCAGACGATTTTTGATGATGAAACGCAAGATGATATTGAAGCACTGGAAGCGGCTTTTGATGATCCTGCCCTTTTAGAAAATACTGTTCGTTATGCGGGATTAGTAGGTCTTGAACAAACGATGAAAACCCAAGTTGGGGTTACTGCTGCGATTAAAAAAAGTCTTAAAAAACTATTGAAAAACAAAAACAGGTTGTTTAATCTTGTGGAACAATTTGCAGGAAAGAGAGCGGCGAAGTCACTTAAAATTCGATTCAATAAGTATGTGGAGCCAGTCCTTAAAGAGTTTTTGAAATATGAACAACTTACATGGGATTTAATCAAAGACAACATTGCTTCTGCGTTATACGGTACTGGCATTAAAAATAGTTCAGCTAGACATATTGCTTACTGGATCGTCAAAGTGGCGCAGTGGTTCTTTTGATTAGGAGGAGAAATTTTGAATAGAGAAGAGTTAGATTGTCAATTATCGCTTATGAAAAACGCAATTATGGCTTTGCACGAACATTTAGCACCTGAATTTAGATCGAGAGATTTGGTCCTGTTGAAGTATAGTTTTACTCAAAAGCAGGTTTTAGAGTTGGATGATTATTTCATGCAGATCACTATGGAAAAATCCAAAGTAAGCAAAGAAGATTTTAGAAAAAAGTTGGCTGAAATAAGAGGTCTTCCTCACTTGACTAAAGAGGTTGCGGAAGATGTTTTATTGTCTTATAAAGCTGATGATTTACACACTAAAGTCGTTAACAACATATTGAAAAAATGAACATGCTGAAGATCCCGAAGAAGCCGACAACTAAGTCGGCTTTTTCTTTACACGCTTGACGGAAATCGAGAGATTTTAGCACTCACACAGGGGTGTGTATAAGTGCGCCATAAATGGACTGAGATTGGCGACAAAAAGTGTGAGCTGCGCGACATTGTTTTGAACAAAACGAGAATTGCAAAAACAAGTGAGATGAATCTCGTCACTAGACTTGAGACAAACGACAGCTAGCGGAAAAGAGCATAAGGGAAAACTGCAACCATTTCATGCTTGAAATCACAGGGTGATTTGTTTCGTGGCGGTTGCAATTTTTGAAGAGAATGTGCCTAAAAATGAAAAGCTGACACACCTTTTTTTAGGAGAAAAAGGCGGTGATGTGTCAGAAAAGGCAAATCTGCCACACCATAAAAAGGAAAAGTGAGAAGAGCATAAGGGGTTTTTGTCCCCACTTATGGTGTGGAACTAGGCAAAGCCTAGCAAAAAAATGACCCCAAAAAGTGGAGCTAATCACTCCTGCAGCAGTGGCGATTTTTGAGGTAATCACTTCTCTATCACTACTGAAAAATGATCCGATCACTGTTGAATCAGTGATGAAAAATGATCGACCACTTACCGACCACTTGTCCAAGTGCCCAGTTATACGCACCAAAAAATGTGCGTGTTTTTAGAAAAGCCAACGGGGTTTTTTCACGAAAGTTTGGTAACGTTTTGTGTTTGAAAAGGAGCGCACTGCACACAAAGAAAGGTAACGTTTTGCAAAAAAATCAGTCGCAACAAGGGTTCAATAATGGGTGAATTAAGTTTGTGTTTGTTTTGTGTTGTTTCGGAAAAGTGTGCACTTAAAAGGAGCGTTACTGTTTAAAAAATGGAGTGAAAAACATATGGCATGAGTCAACGGTAAGCGGAACGAAAGTGAGCATTAAGGAGTTGACTCATTCACCACATCCAAAGCCTATTGATTCAAACAAACCCCGTTTGTTTGCGCCTGCCGAAGGGGCATCCCCCGAAGATCGGGGGTAGGGGGTTTGAACATTTGCGATCCAACGGGCTGACCGTTGGCGGGTTTGGGCAGAGCCCGAAAAGAGTCACTAGGGAACCAGTGCCCACTTATGCACCTAAATAGGTGCTGTGTGTTTTCTCTCCGTTCAAAGCAGAATGCCAGGGCATTGTACCGTTGGCATTAAAGGGTCAAAAATGGTAAGATTAAAGAAATATTTGTGCGTCTGTTTTGTTTGGCGAAGGTGTGAGCGGAAGACGACGACAGTCGTCGAGTGGCAACGAAAAGCGAATCACCGAGAGCCAAACGAGAACCCCCCCCAGCTAACAGGGGGGTAGTAATCTTTCAAAAACAAGTAGACTTAATTATGAGACAAACAATGAAATGAAAACTTATAAAAAACGAGAGGGTTTTATTTTAAAATACCTCTGAGGGCGTTCAGATTCGATTCTGAGCGCTTTTATTTTTTTTCAGGAATAAAAAGATGCAGACAAAGAAAAAACGCCTTACAGGGCGTTTAAATGGTTTTATGTTGGTTATGAGATTGTTTGTTTTAAGTCATCGCCCTCGAATCTAATCCTTCATGTTTGATCACAGCGCCTACCACACCTTTTTCAGCGATTTTCTGATCTGTTTGAGTGTTTGAATAAACTGATAAACCTGTGATTAATAAAGCAATTAGAGATAAACTAATCATCCATTTCATTCTAACGCCTCCGTCATTTTGATGATTTCATCTTTTGCAACAAGTGCTTGTTCATAATATTTAACGGCTTGCGTGATATTCCCTTTATTTTTCAAGTGATTTCCTATTTCTCGTGACAATTCGGCTATATCTGTCCATAGTCTTTTTTTCTCTAGGTACTTCATGGCATGGTGAATATTGTTTATGTGACTATTGTTGTAAAGCGCATCTAGTATCATGAGTTTTGCTCTGTATTCATCTTCATTGTTTTCCTCGACTAGATTCCATGCTTTTTTGTACCAGACAAGAGCTTTGTCAGTTTTTCCACTTTTGAAACAGACTTTACTAAGCATGTAATACGTACGGATGGTGTTTCTCGATTCTCTATGTTCTGGTATATCAATCGCTTTGAGTAGATGACTTTCTGCTTCTGATAGATAACCTCGTCTTTCGTAACTAATTCCGATATTGAAATGAGCTAAACTTTTGGTGTATGAATCGCCTGTTTCCTCTGCTTGATTGATGACATGTTCATAGTGCTTGTCAGCTTCTTTGTAACGCATCAAGTCAACCTTGTTTAATGCTAATATCATTTCACTATTCATTTGTTTGTAGGTGTATTGATCATTCGATTTAAAGGAATCGAGTGCTTTCTGAGCATGACTAAGGGAAAAGAAGTGTTGGTCAATTTGGTAATATGCTACGGCAATTTTGTAGTGGAATTCAGCGTGCTCAATTTCGTCGGGGATTCTCTTCAGTTTATCTTCAGCAATTTTGTAAAAGTTGATTGCGTCTATGTAATTCTTGTTGCGAAATTCATATTGTCCATTAAAAAAGTAAAAGTAGTATTGAATCATGTCGTCTGTTTTCTGAATGTCATCTTGTTTGATGGTTGTCCGACTTTTAATTTTTAATCGCTGCGCGTCATCTATCAAAAGATTGTTTCTAAAGTCCAAAAGGTTGAAATAGAGAAGAAGGTCTTGATTTTGTTCCATATGCGGAAGCATTCTCTTAATCTGCGTTTTCAATTCGATTGCTTCGTCTACTTTTCTTTTTTTAATTACCCCATACCATTCATTCATCATGTTAGCGACTTCTACATCTGCAATTGTTTTAGCCATCATCATACCCACCTTTTGCCTGTCGTAAATGTTTCTCTTTATCTTACAGATTTAGTAAATATTTAGAAAGTGAGAAATTCCCCAACGAAACCGATTCTTTTTGCTTGGGTGTGTATGGCTTTGGATGCTGACAGCAATGACTTTTGGATGTACAGCTAGGGAGAATATGACCTGTTTTTTGCATGTTGTCATTGAAAATATCGGGTACAGTCACTTGGAAATAACACGTAAACTATTAGGTTTTTGATTAAACGTGATATTTCCACTCGTTACAGCCGACAGGAACCCATAAATAGCAACGGCCAGAAGATCGGACCGAATCGCCATGAAATGACCTTACTTGTTCTATGCTCTTCTGTTGGTCTCTTTTTCAATCCCACCATTTTTGTAGGCGTATGATGGCAGCTGTATGTTGGAAGTCAGGTTTAGTCAGGTTTTCAGTGAAAAGCTACAGAAAAGGTGTTGCTGATCGTAAAGGCTACAGAAACGGTGTGGTGTTTTTTCTTGGCAAAATAAACCCTATGATTGCAGGGTTTTGATATGTATTGAGTGATTAAAAGCTATAAAAACGGTGTTAAAAGCTAATGAAAAGCTACAAAAAAAGTGTTAAGGCTATAAAAAGGGTGTTGCTGACTACATGAAAGGCTACAAAAAAGGTGTTAAGGCTATAAAAACGGGGGGGTATCAATATTTGATAGGCGGGCAAAAAATCAAAAAAAAATCTCCCCCTGCGGGGAAATTTGGTTTAGTCTTTGG